>NZ_PYTW01000020.1:0-6761 GCF_003028435.1 Serratia sp. Nf2
CAACGGCGACGGCAACGCCAGGCATTCCGCAGAAAGTTTCTTCTGAATCGGCGGTGGCAGGCATCTGCGGCAACGGTTCCATGTTGCACAACATGATGGCGGCGTATCTGGCCAACGACATTTCTGCTGAAATCTGGATCCTGCCGTTATCGGATGGCACCACCGGAACCACAGCGGCAACTGGTAAATTACAGGTGCTGACAGCGGCGGCCACGACCGGCGTTTTGTCGCTCTACATTGCCGGTATGCGTGTTCAACTCACTGTCGTCAGTACCGATGATAAGATTGCCGTGGCCGCGGCGATTGCAGCGGCGATCAACGGCCAAAGCAAGCTGCCGGTTACTGCTGTCGTTGATGCAACAGCCACTGATACGGTGAACCTGACGGCTAAAAATAAAGGTGCGCACGGTAACAGCATCGATATTCGCCTCAATTATCAGGGCGCCGCCGGCGGTGAGGAAACCCCGGAGGGCATGGAGTTGAAGGTAACGCCAATGGCCGGCGGTGCCGGTGCGCCGTCTCTGACTGATCCGCTGGGTAATCTGCAAGATCGCGCATTTGACTTCATCGTCAACCCCTACACAGACACCACGTCGCTGGATGCCGTGAAAGAGTTCCTGTCAGATGCTACCGGCCGTTGGTCTTACGCGCAGCAGCTCTATGGACATTCATTCGGCGCGCTGGCGGGCACGTATGGTTCCTTGTCCGCCGCCGGCGAAGCGCGCAATAACCAGCATGAGACGCTGCTGGGGATCAACGGCTCACCGACGCCCGCTTATCTTTGGGCGGCAGCGTTAACCGGGGCGATTGCGCCGAGCCTGCGGAACGATCCTGGCCGTCCAACGCAGACGTTGACAATCAGTGGTGTACTGGCTCCGCCGCTGGAATCCCGCTTCATGCTGACCGAGCGCAATAATCTGCTGTTCAGCGGTATCTCAACGTTTACCGTCGCTGATGATGGTTCTGTGCAGGTTGAAAAGACCATCACCACCTACCAGAAGAACAAGTTCGGCGATGCAGATGACAGCTACCTGAACATTGAGACGCTCTATCTGCTGATGTTCGTGACCCGTTTCCTGCGCACGCAAATCACTTCAAAGTTCGGTCGCATGAAGCTGGCCAACGACGGCACCCGTTTTGCGCCAGGCTCCGCGATTGTGACGCCTAACGTGATCCGCGCGGAACTGATCGCCCAGTATCGCACGCTGGAATATAACGGCTATGTGCAGGATGCCGCGGCATTTGCGCAGACGTTGCTGGTGGAGCGTAACAGCAGCAATACCAAGCGGGTCGATGTGCTGTGGACGGGCACTCTTATCGATCAACTGGAAATTTTCGCACTACTCAATCAATGGCGACGCGCGCAGACCGCGGCCTAAGGGGGATTTATGGGAGATACAACTAACCGCCTGGCCGGGACCGCGTACGTTACCATCGACGGTGTAACGGTCATGGTTGCTGGCCAGTTCAAATACAGCCCCGGTAAAGTGGAGCGCTCCACGTTGACCGGGATGGATACGGTGCACGGTTACAAAGAAAAGCCGCGAGCGCCGTTTATTTCCTACCAGGCGCGTGACAGCGGCGGAACGTCGATCGCTAAAATCAACGATTCCACCAACGTAACGGTGGTTGTTGAGCTGGCCAACGGTAAAACAGTGATCGGCGAAAATATGTGGTCCGTGAACACGCAGGATGTTGATAGCGAAGAAGCGGTGTTTGATGTTCGCTGGGAAGGCGGATCGGTAACGGAGTATTGATATGGCTGCTGTGCTTGAGAAAACCAAAACGATAGTGTTGTGCCGGACGCTGACGGTGGGGGAAACCCGTTATGAGCATCTTGACTTGAAAGAGCCTGCGCTGGCTGAGGTTGAGCAGTTCTATGAACTGCAGCGTGCCAAAAACAGTATGGCTGCAATGAAGCTGCTGATCGCCCTGAATGCGCAAGTAACTGAAAAGGCATTAGGTCCTATGGCATTTACCGACTACCGGAAATGTGAGGACTACCTGATGTCTTTTTTGACCTTCGATCCCTCGGCGGATGGCAGCAACTAGCTGCTGAGGTGACGAAGTATTACGGGTGGGGGCCGCAGGATGCGTGGTCCCTGACCCGTACCCGGTTGGATTTTTGGGCCGATCAGGCCCGTCGGATAGAAAAGCTTAAGGCGGGCAAGTAATGGCCAAGTCATTCGACTTTGAGCTGACGGCTAATGATGAGGCGTCAGCCGCAATTCTGCGGATTGAGGAAATTGTAAAGCACCTCAATCCGCTGTTGGACAGAACGCGCGATGCGTTGGCGTTGGGCGGCCAGGAATCCAGAGATAACCTTGACGATTTGGGCAGCCGTTTTGATGTGTTGGCTAAAAATGCCAGAAGCGGCGTCCAATTCATCGGCGATTTGGTCCCGCCGCTCAAAATGGTCGGTGGATTAACCCTCGGGCTGGGTGGCGCTGCAGCGGTCGTCAACGTTGTTAAAAACAACCTGACCAATTTTGCCAACGCCGGCTATCGGATCGATACCGTTGCAAAAAACGTCAGCATGACGGCAGACGCGTTTCAGGAACTGACAGGCGCCATGATCGAAAACGGCAGCGCGCGTGAGGTTGCTGAAAGTGCTATTGGTGAGTTGTTCGAAAAAGCTGGTGATGCGGCGCGTGGCGAAAATCCCGCGTTTCTAGCATTATTGCAACAACGTGGGATTGGTATTACTAAAACAAAGGAAGGTCTGGCCGATGTAGGCAAGCTTATTAGCGATCTTAATCGTGAAATGCAGACTATGACACCAGGTATGCAGGCGCTATTTGCCAACAAATTGGGCCTTTCGCCCGATCTTCTCAGCTATCTGCGCAACACGACCAGTGAAGTGCAACGGCTCAAGGATCAGGCTCGCCGGGATGGCCTGATATTTACCGAGAAGGATCTGCAGAATGCCCTGGCGTTCAAGCAGCAGCTGAACCAGATAGGTGCTGCCTACGACGGCATGCTGATGAAAGGGCAGGCCTGGCTGGGCCAGTCGGAAACCTTGGCGGCTTCGGTAGACCAGATCAAGCAGGTCGTTACTAATGGTCTGGACAGTACGGCTATCGGTTCGATCCTGACGTTTAACAGTGGCGGGAAGCAGGCAGATGTTTTGCGGCAGGCTCAAGGTGATGAGAAATTTAAAGACACGCTGTCATGGAAAGAGAAGCTGGATTTAAAACTGGGCTATGCGTCAGAAGATCTGATCAAGAAACTGAACGGCTATTATAAGCCCGTATGGCGCGCAGACCAGCTGAGAGCCGATACCGAGAAAATTTCAGGTTACCCGGCGCCGGCTGAAAATGGGGCGATGTTGCCGTATGGCCAGCTTGGGAATACTTCAGAACAATATCACTTATCCCAATTGGAAATAAAAAACAACCTTCCCCCTGGTTTACTGGACAGGGTCTGGAACGCTGAATCATCACGAGGGAAAAAGCTTTTTTCCTCAGCTGGGGCAGAAGGTCCATTTCAATTTATGCCGGCAACAGGTCGTGATTATGGACTAAACAATCGTGAAGAGCGTTTAGATTTTTACAAGTCAAGTGATGCTGCGGCAAGATATCTTTCTGATTTATTAAGTAGGTTTGACGGGGATGTAAGCAAGGCAGTTGCTGCATACAATTGGGGGCCAAATCGAGTAAGTGATAAGGGGCTTGCAAGAGCCCCTCAGGAAACTCGTGATTATTTGCAAAAGATCATGCCTGGCTTACCGATGTTCTATCCTCAGGGAGAGGAATTAGGTGCTGGCACTCCCAAAGCAGAAGATACTATCCATCAGATTTTTGGTGGGCCTGGACGGTATGGTGGCACATCAGAGGTAAATCAAGATCTTTTGTCAGCGATAACATCGCTAAATAAGACGATGCAAGATAGTAAAATGCAGATCGAGTTAACGCTAGTTGATAGTAAAACTGGAGAAAGGCGGACTATTGTTGGGGAAAGTGGTGGTAGAGTTTCAACATCAATGACTTTTTCATAACAAAGTGATAATCTCTCAACATTCTTGTTACTCCTAAAGGGTGGTTCGAGTGAGAATTTTATCTTTAATTTTTCTATTTTCGCTAACATTTCCTGTTGATGTAACTGCAGGTAATTCTGAGGCAGTTATAGCAAGAAGCGCCGCAGGTTTATGGGGAGTCGGCTGTGGACATGGTGCTGATTACCTAAAAAGAGTTTTAAATGGGGGTGATAGGAAAGAGTCAATGGCTATTGAACTAGGGATATTGAACAAAAAGATACAAGGTGGGATTTTAAAGTCAAACGACTCTGATGAAAAAAAAAGGGAATGGATGCGTGGTCTTGCAGAAAAGTACTCTGTCGATGGTTTTAAATCGAAAGTGCATGATGTAAGTATAAATTGCTTAGAGTCATCGAGGGTGGTTGAAATAAAAATATTAAGATCTCTATTGGACGACTCGTCATCTCAAAGTGAGCTTGCAGGTGAGTATTATTATAAATACAACTGAGTCTTTGGTTATATAAAGATAGTTATTATTTTCTTTTTTCTGATTAACCACGAATCCTTTACAGATAAAATCTACCAAACCCGCTTAGTCGCGGGTTTTTTTGTTTCTGGAGAAAAGATGGCGCTAATCAATGATGCATTATCTTCCTTGCTTGGGAGTGGAGAGCGTTGGGACTGGTTTGAGCATATTCACCCGGCATCATTTCGTGGCGTTCCTTTTGCGGTAGTCAGTGCCGAAGGCGTATTTGGCCGGCGCCAGGCCGTGCATGAATACCCTTATCGCAACACTGCCTGGGTGGAAGATCTGGGGCGTGGGACGCGCAAATTAACGATCAGAGGTTTCATCGTCCATAACAGCCTGGCGTATGACGCTCCTGACGTGATAACGCAGCGTGATTCGCTGGTGGCTGCGTGCGAGACGGAAGGGCCGGGAACGTTGATACATCCGACGCTTGGGGAGCTTACCGTAAGTGTGCCCGATGGCGGTTTGCGGGTACTAGAGAGCGTGGATAACGGCCGTTCCTTCGAGTTTACCCTGACGGTCATTGAGTCCGGCTTAAAGGTGTTTGCGATCACCGGCAGCACTCAGGCGACATCACTGGTTCAGGCAAACTGGTTACGAACCGGCCTGATGGCGGCCACAAAATTTATTGCCATGGTTAAAGGAGAGATCCGCAGTGTAACCCAGACCATCAAGACGTTGCGTAATACCGCTGCGTTTTGGGGAAACATGGTGAAAAGCACCGCCAATGAGGTCACTAATCTCAGTAATGTCCTGAAATCGACCTTCGGTAGCGCCCGCTATGGGCGATACAACAAAGGCACCGTAGGGGGAGGTGTTTCGGGATCAACCGGTGCAGTAAATCGAACGGCAGATACCGACAATTATGCCGGATTGGTTAACCAAAAAATGGCACAGGCGGTAACAGGTCGCGCCGAATTGTTGGCGCTCACGGCCACATTTGAGGGCGTAGCCTCCGTCGATGCCTTCCCCGTTGATGCCAGGGCCATCATTGATGCGGTCATTTCGTTCAGCGGCAGTGTAGAAGAAAAAATCCGCATGTTGGAAACGTTGGCCTCGTATCGAAACACCACATTTTACGCCACCTCGGGTGAAAATGCGGTAGCCAATGGCGCCACTATCCTGCTCTGCGTACTGTCCGCCGGTGCACTGGCAGCGACCGCCGCCAATTATGACCCATCAAGCTATGACGATGCCATTTTGATGCTTAATCGCGTCTGCGACACGCTGGATGAGGTGCTGTTGATGGCGGCGGATGCCGGGGACGACGACGATTATCTGAACCTGTTGCAAACCCGCGATGCGCTGGTCAACGCCTACACCCAGAAAGGCGCCGTTCTTAGTTCACTGACCCAGGTTGTTATGCCCACATCGTTACCGGCGTTGGTGCTGGCCAACCGCATGTATCAGGATGGTGCTCGGGGTGATGAACTGGTTCAGTCTGTCGGGCCGCGCCATCCGGCATTCATGCCCACCAAATTTAAAGCGCTGAGAAAATGAAAGATGAACTGATTTTGACGGCCGGAGGTAAGCGAATTTCCGGCTGGGATTCTGTTCGCGTTACGCGAGGCATTGAGCGCTTGCCATCGGATTTCGACCTGTCGTTGATGGACTATTACCCCGGCAACGATGAAAAGCAGCTGGTGCTGCCCGGAGACAGCTGCACGGTGCATCTGGGGGATGATCTGGTCATGACCGGCTATGTCGATCGCTGGAATCCTGTGATTGGCAAAGAGCGCCATGAAGTTCGCGCTACGGGCCGGAGTAAATGCCAGGATCTGGTGGATTGTTCAGCTGAATGGCAGAACAACGTGATCAGCCAGGCTAATGCCCTGCAGATAGCGCAAAAGCTGGCGGCGCCATACGGCATCACTGTCAGCAGCGACGTGAATGACATGACGACGGTTCCCCAATTTACCCTGAACTGGGGGGAGTCTTCGCAAGAAGTGATCGACCGGATCACCCGTTGGGCTGCGCTGCTGTATTACGACAAGCCCGATGGCAGTCTTTACCTTACCCGCGTCGGAACCGGCAAGGCGGCCAGCGGCGTGGCGCAAGGGGAAAATATCGAGACGGCATCTTTCATGTCATCGATGGACGAACGGTTTTCCGATTATGTCGGGGTATCGATGTCGATGACGCCGGCGATGGAGTTGTCCCCGGATAGCGGCTATTCCGCAGTTACCCTGGCGCGCGCTCAGGACCCGGAAGTCGCCAAAATGCGCTACCGCAATCGGATTGTCATCGTTGAGAGCA
>NZ_PYTW01000021.1:0-5477 GCF_003028435.1 Serratia sp. Nf2
CTTTTTCTTCTGGCGCGTTATCGATCTGGTCGAAAGCACGTGCAGAACCGCCGTAGGTTTTAGCCAGTACGGTAGTGATCGCTGCAGTCAGGGTAGTTTTACCGTGGTCAACGTGGCCGATAGTACCGACGTTAACGTGCGGTTTTGTACGTTCAAACTTTTCTTTAGACATCGATTGTCCCTCTAAGACACGGATAAATCGGTGGTATCACCACATCAACCAAGCATTTGCTCGTTGAATCCAGAACAGAAAGAAAATCAGGGGGCGAGAAATTAAGAAGTGGTGCTGATAGGCAGATTCGAACTGCCGACCTCACCCTTACCAAGGGTGCGCTCTACCAACTGAGCTATATCAGCACATCTTGGAGCGGGCAGTGGGAATCGAACCCACATCATCAGCTTGGAAGGCTGAGGTAATAGCCATTATACGATGCCCGCATCCTGGAACTCGGCTACCTGATTTTTCTGTAGAATTTTGGGATGGAGCAGGATTGTTCATCACTCGGCTCGCATCCTTCGGGCCGGCTGCGCCTTGCGCTGCACAGCTCGAACCTTGCCGAAGGCTTCCGCCCTCTCCTCCCGCCATCAACCGTTGCGGTATTTATCGCATCTCAGTTAATCGCCGAAGGCAAGATTTGGTGGTGGGGGAAGGATTCGAACCTTCGAAGTCTGTGACGGCAGATTTACAGTCTGCTCCCTTTGGCCGCTCGGGAACCCCACCAGATTTTAATTACTTGTGACTTGAATGGTGCCGGCTACCGGAATCGAACTGGTGACCTACTGATTACAAGTCAGTTGCTCTACCTACTGAGCTAAGCCGGCATCAAGTGCAGCGCATTCTAGGTAGAGCGGGCGACCTATGCAACAAAAAAATTGCTTTACGCGCACTTTCGCTCATAAATCAGTCAATTTTGCATACTGTCATGCAATTCGCAGCCTGCGGCGTGCAAACATTCATCACTCGCGGCAATCATTCTCTACAATTTTATCCACTTTTTGCAAGCCTTGAGCGCCGCTTTCTCCGTGTCGGGCTTCTCAAAACACTTAACCCGCGACGGTAAACTGTGAGCGGGATCGATGCACCAAAAAGGGGATACCTGCCCCGGACTGCGGCGCGGGCTACACTGATCCCTTGCCCTTTTGCCGTCGCCATGCCTTTCACCGCTGTGGCTCAGTTATTGCTTCTCTTCATTACCCCGCTCCCAGGAGGAATGACCGATGAAAATAGTGCCTATCAACGCCGCTACGCTGCCGATTTACCGCGATGAATTGGCCCGCCTGTTGACCGATGCCGTCACGCACGGCGCTTCTGTCGGTTACGACACCTTAATTCCTCAGGAAGACGCCGAGAGCTACTTCCACAGTCTGCGACCGGCCTTGGCCAAAGGTGAACTGCTGCTGTGGATTGCCCGTGACGAGCGCGGCGTCGTTGGCACCGTGCAACTCGAGCTCTGCCAGAAGCCGAACGGCCGTAATCGTGCGGAGGTGGTGAAGCTGTTGGTGCATAGCCGCGCTCGTCGCAACGGCGTAGGTCAGGCTCTGATGAAAACACTGGAGCACGCGGCACTGCAACAGCAGCGCGGGCTATTGTACCTGGATACGCAGGCCGGTTCGGCGGCAGAAGCGCTTTATCGCAGCCTGGGTTATCGCTGTTTGGGCGAGCTACCGGATTATGCGGCGGGGCCCGATGGGCATTACCATCCGACCGTCATTTATTACAAACGTCTGTTCAGCGTGAACCAACCCTCGCGCGCCATCGCCAGCTAGCCTTCAGGCGGTATCCGGCCCTGATGATACCGCCTTGCAACCCCGCTTTATCAACTGCGTGCCGCTTCGCACAATTGACATAAACTGCTGCCTATCGACAACTTTTGCGAAAAAAGTCTACGCCAAAAACGAAGCTGTCTATAATATGCAGCTTGTTTATTCTCTGGAGTTGGCGTCCGCCGCCTTTCCCAACCTGCGTTAACAGGCAGAATTTGGCTTATGATAAAAAGAGATCAATCTTTAGCAACGCCTTACCTACAGTTCGATCGTACCCAATGGGCTGCGTTGCGAGATTCGGTGCCGCTGACGTTGTCGGAAGAAGAGATCGTTAAACTGAAAGGGATTAACGAAGATCTCTCGTTGGAAGAAGTTGCGCAGATTTATCTGCCTCTGTCACGTCTGTTGAACTTCTATATCAGTTCCAACCTGCGTCGGCAGGCGGTGCTCGAGCAATTCCTCGGCACCGACGGGCAAAAGATTCCCTATGTCATCGGCATCGCCGGCAGCGTAGCCGTAGGCAAGAGCACGACCGCACGTCTGTTGCAAGCGTTGTTGAGCCGTTGGCCGGAACACCGCAGCGTTGAGTTGATCACGACCGACGGCTTCTTGCATCCTAATAAGGTGCTGAATGAACGCGGTCTGATGAAGAAAAAAGGCTTCCCGCAGTCTTATGATATGCATAGCCTGGTGAAATTCGTGTCGGAAGTGAAATCCGGTGCCAAACGCGTCACCGCTCCGGTTTATTCGCATTTGATCTATGACGTTGTGCCCGAAGGTAATAAAGTCATCGAGCAACCGGATATTCTGATCCTGGAAGGGCTTAACGTATTGCAAAGCGGCATGGATTATCCTCACGATCCGCATCGCGTATTCGTTTCCGATTTTGTTGACTTCTCTATATATGTCGATGCTCCGGAGACGCTATTGCAAAGCTGGTATATCAATCGCTTCTTGAAATTCCGTCAAGGCGCATTTTCCAATCCCGATTCTTATTTCCATCACTATTCAAAATTGCCGGAACCGGAAGCAGTTAATATCGCCACCCAATTATGGAATGAAATTAACGGGTTGAATTTGCAGCAGAATATATTACCTACACGCGAACGCGCCAGCCTAATTATGACCAAAAGCGCTAACCACGCCGTTGAAAGCGTGCGTTTAAGAAAGTAAGCCTACCGATCGATTCAGGGGACGTTACCGTCCCCCTTTCTCTAACTATTCCGCACTTCGCAGCGATATCTCTCCACCGATGAAGGGTTTGATCTCCCCGTCTTGTTCCAGCAGCAGTGCGCCCTGCGCATCGATTCCTCGGGCGATACCCACAATCTGCCGCTCGCCAATCAGCAACTTGACCGGCCTGTCGATAAAGTTATCCAGGGTACGCCAGCGACCGATAAAGGGTGCCAGTCCGTCTATCTCAAACTGTTTCAACGACTGACGCAGTTCATTAAGCAGGGTTGCAGCCAGCTCATTGCGATCGATCTGAATTCCCGCTTCCTGTAGATTAATCCATCCCTGGGTAATGGCACTGGCATTGGTATCACGCATCGCCAGGTTGATGCCGGCGCCGATGACCAGTTGAGCCGCATCGCCGGTTTTTCCCGTCAGTTCGACCAAGATCCCAGCCAATTTACGATCGTTCAGATAAAGATCGTTAGGCCACTTCACGCGCACATCAGCCGCACCGAGACGCTGCAGAACTTCCGCCATCACCATCCCGATCACCAGGCTAAGCCCCATGGCCGCAGCCGGACCCTGCTCCAGCCGCCAGAACATCGACAGGTACAAATTAGCGCCGAATGGTGAGATCCACTGCCGCCCGCGGCGTCCTCGCCCTGCCTGTTGGTATTCAGCGACGCAGGCGTCACCAGAGTGCAATTCGGCGATGCGGTCCAGCAAGTATTGGTTGGTGGAATCGACCACCGGCAACACGCTTACGCGCTTGTCTTCCAGCAGGCTGAGGATGCGCTCGGCTTCCAACAGCTGGATGGCGCCAGGCAGGCTGTAGCCTTTTCCGGGCACGGTAAAGACATCCAGTCCCCATTCGCGAATGGTCTGAATATGCTTATTGATCGCCGCACGGCTCATGCCCAGTGACTCACCGAGATGTTCCCCGGAATGGAATTCGCCGTCGGCCAGCAGTGCGATCAGTTTTAACGGAACCTTGGTATCTTTCATGACAGCACCGCTACGGCATTCAGCTCACCGGTCGCGCCAATAAAACGCACCTCAGGTTCCAGCCACACACCGAATTTATCGGCCACCGTCTTGCGTACGTGGCTCGCCAACGCCACCACATCCTGACTGTGAGCGTTGTCGATGTTCACCAGCACCAGCGCCTGCTTGCGGTGTACCGCAGCACCACCGATACGATATCCTTTCAGTTCGCATTGATCGATAAGCCATCCGGCCGCAAGCTTCACCTGGCCATCCTGCTGCGGATAATGCGGCATGCCGGGGCATTTGGCGATGAGTTCTGCGGCTTTCTCTGCGCTCACCAGCGGATTCTTGAAGAAGCTGCCGGCATTGCCTGTTTCACGCGGATCGGGCAGTTTGCTGCGGCGCATGGCGCATACGGATTCAAATACCTGAAGTGGCGTCACCGTGGCAGGATCCAGCTTGGCCAGATCGCCGTAGCTCAATTTGGGTTGCCATTGTTTATTGAGACGAAGACCCAGCCCAACAATGACATGCCCGGTTTGGAAACGGTGTTTAAAAATACTTTCCCGGTAGCCAAAACCACACTCGGCAGCCGGAATGCGATCGATAGCACCGGTAGAGAAGTCCAGCAGATCGACATATTCGCAGACGTCTTTCAATTCGACGCCGTAGGCGCCGATGTTCTGGATAGGGGCGGAGCCCGCTAATCCAGGAATCAACGCCAGGTTTTCCAGGCCACAGATCCCGGCCTGCAACGTATATTGCACCAGGTCATGCCAATTTTCACCGGAGCTGACGTGGAGATGCCAACCATCGCTATCTTCCCGAACGTCGATACCCTTCAACTGATTGACCATTACCGTGCCAGAAAAATCCTCCAGGAACAGCACGTTGCTACCTTCACCGAGAATCAGTAGCGGCTCCTGACGCTTGCGCGTTTGTTGCCACACCTTGAGCATCAGCTCAATTCTATCGGCTATGATCAGGTGCGCTGCGTTGACCGGGAGCGCAAACGTATTGTGGTTTTTTAAAGACGCGCTTTCAGTAGACATAACGTTCAGTACCCATACGGAAATAATCTTTCGCCTAGTCTACTCGATTCGAGGCGTCTGGCTAATATTTGTTTTAATTAACGTGAAATTCATCGACTAATACACTGAAGAATTAAGATTTATCTTTGATATATCCGGATAATTCTCATCAACATGTTCATAGATAGATATTTTTATTATTTAAATAATAATCTGGAGCTATCAATTATATATTGAGCTAGCCACTTTTCTGGCAAAAAACATTATGCTGCCTTATAAGACTAAGCTACATATGCCAAAAAGGCTATTTCCCAAAGTAATAGATACAGTCAGGATATTTATTTTATGCATAGCAAAAAGCCCTGAACGTCAGTTCAGGGCTTTCGGCTTGGTTTGATGCCTGGCAGTGTCCTACTCTCGCATGGGGAGACCCCACACTACCATCGGCGCTACGGCGTTTCACTTCTGAGTTCGGCATGGGGTCAGGTGGGACCACCGCGCTATTGCCGCCAGGCAAAT
>NZ_PYTW01000022.1:0-5010 GCF_003028435.1 Serratia sp. Nf2
CCGTTGCGCCGGCTGATCAGGTTGCCCCAGGCGTCGTAACGGTAAAACAGCTTTTGCCAGTGCGTCAGCCGGTTATCGGCGATCGGCGCCAGCGGCAGGTGCGCGTCGATGTCGCTCTGCGGGCTGCATTCGCCCAGCAGGTTATCCGCCAGATCGTACACCAGCCGCGCGCCCGGTTTGCCTTGGTTGGGTTCGCGGTGTTGCAGCAGGTGGCCTTTGATGCAACTAACAATCTAATGTTTTTACTCTTCCTTTTTTATTTTTAAAGAACCTAATATCTCCTTTTCAAGCTTTGATCTTATATCTCATATTTAATGCTGCTCACTAAAGAGCCCCAAAGAAAGGATCCTTTCGACAGCTTGTCGGTCACTCTTCTTCGATGCACTCATCACTTATGATCGATAATCCATCAAGTTGATTAAACGCATTCTTCAAGAATTTGTACCTGCTGAGTTTTTCTGGATTCTTCCCATTAGTGAAAGACACCTTAATTATCGTGCTAAACTCTTTGTTATCTTCCTCTAACCACTCATTAGAGTGAGGAATATAATTATCAGTAATGGTTAACTTGTCTGCATAAAGGCCAGTATATGCAAAGTAAACACCAAAATATGAACTGTCATACTCCGAGCAAGTTACATCCCATTTATCGTCCAGTAATTTGCTCACTTCTTTTTTTGATATAACACTGCCATATTTTAAAAAATATAATTTTTTCATAATTTATCCACCACATTTACCAGGTATTCTAGTTCCCTTTCCTTTAGCCTTAACTTCAGCAGCAGACTCAAAGACCATTGCGTTCACAGGTCTACCTCCTGACATTTTAGATAATTTTTGCAATGTATCATCAATACCTAATTTCTTAGCCATTTCACTACCCATATCAATTGGTCCAGTGCGCCCTCCTTTTCCTATTCCCAGCTGTTCTGCTTTTTGATATAGCTCAGGATGTGAAATAGCAACGTCAAAATCACTAACACGGCCAACATCAAATGGTTGACCTGTAGAGAAACTTACCCCCGATACGGAGCTTCCTTGCATATATGAAACTGTGCCGGGATATCCTAATTTACTCATTCCTGCCTGTAATGCTTCACCGAATTGTTTAAATTGGCCGAAACTATTAAAGCCATGTGGAACTCCTTCTACAGATAACCCCAGCGGATCCACCCACATCAGCGGGTTCGGCGCATACTGATAAAGGTTCAACCCGCCACGCAACCCTATCGGATCCTGCGTGGTGAAACGCCCCACCTCGGGTTCGTAGTAGCGGAACAGGTTTGTAATGCAGGCCGCTTTCGTCGTCCTGATATTGCCCGGCGTAGCGCAGCGGCTGCTGGTATTGCGCGCCCTGCCGCTTCGCCGCGCCGGCCACCGTCTGGCCCTGCAGCTTGCCGAAGGTGTCGTATTGCCCGGACCAGCACAGGTTGCCCGCCGCGTCGGTCACTTCCAGCGGCGCGCTGTTCAGATCGGTGTGATACCAGTAAATATCCGCCGAGCGGCTGTCGCCCGCCTGCTCCAGCGCCGCCAGTGGGCTCCACGGGCTGGCCGGATCGTAGCTCCAGCTGCGGCGGCTGCCGTCGTCGCGCTGCTCCTGCAGCAACCGGTAACCCTGCCACAGGAAACGGGTCGTCTGTTCGGTTTTGCCCTTGTAGCGCACCGCCTTGCGGCTGCGGCGGCCCAGCGCGTCGTAATGATACTGCGCCTCGAATTCGCCCTGCGGGCCGCGGAGTCGGTTGTCGGCGATCGGCGCCAGCGGCTGGTGCGCGTCAATGTCGTTCCAGAGGTTTATATAGACCAGTTCATTCTTATTTTTAAAGAACGTGCCTCGTAACCTGATTTTTTCTTTAACCCCCCCTTATTTTTCTCAATTTAAAAAACATTTTCCATTAGAAACCAGACACTTCATTAACATTGTGAAAACTCAATATTCACCCCTTCCTCATTACATAAATCGACAAATAGTTGAGAGACAATCATTCGCTCACAAAAGACACTATCTCTCGCTATAAAGAAATCTTTATCACATTTATAGGCAGGAATATCGATTAGTTTAGTGCCATCAATAAGTTCCCTAAACGTTGTTCTTTCCTCGTCAATAATTGGAAGGTAATTATTCACCTTGCATAAAGACAGCGTTTCACTAACATTTTCCACAGTACACTTATAGAAGGACATTTCAGATGCAATTCTACGTTCAAATATAGATACCGCTCTCTGTGAAAAAATTGGGACTCCGATATTGGCAGGAAAATAATCTGAAACCATCAGTTTATCACTCCGCATAGTACTTTGTACTTTACCTTTTGGTAGTGAATATGAGAGAAACTTACCATCCCCTTCATTCCAAATGAAAAAGCTTGATAATCTTGACTTTGGGTCTGAGAAGTCAATAACTCCATTTCCCAATGAGAAGCTACTAATAGTATAGATGTTCATGCCCTTATCCTCGTAATCAAGCACATGTAAGCTTTCCTGTTTTAAATCCTTTACGAGCCTCATGCTGTAGGTTCAATACTTCATTTTGTATTCGTCGATAATCCCATTTTTCTTTATTTGCAACTCTCTCCAAAGCATCTAGTTTTGACTTCATCATTTCATTATATATTGCATGCTCTTTTGTCCAGCCACGATGAAGTCCCAAGTCCGGATTAGGATCTATTCCTTTTGCAACAGGAAGTCGCATCATATTTGATGCACCATTAATACTCATCCCTGATTGCACAAAAACAGGATGATTCCTAAGTGAGTAAGGAATCAAATGCTGACGTTGGTACCCTTGAGTGGTATCCATCCACGAAGGGAAACGATCTAAACCTAGTGGATCTACCCAAGCTAAAGGATTTGGCCCATAAGCATATAAATTCAACCCGCCTTCCAACCCTATCGGATCCTGCGTGGTGAAACGCCCCACCTCGGGTTCGTAGTAGCGGAACAGGTTGTAGTGCAGGCCGCTTTCGTCGTCCTGATATTGCCCGGCGTAGCGCAGCGGTTGCTGGTATTGCGCGCCCTGCCGCTTCGCCGCGCCGGCCACCGTCTGGCCCTGCAGCTTGCCGAAGGTGTCGTATTGCCCGGACCAGCACAGGTTGCCCGCCGCGTCGGTCACCTCCAGCGGCGCGCTGTTCAGATCGGTGTGATACCAGTAAATATCCGCCGAGCGGCTGTCGCCCGCCTGCTCCAGCGCCGCCAGCGGGCTCCACGGGCTGGCCGGATCGTAGCTCCAGCTGCGGCGGCTACCGTCGTCGCGCTGCTCCTGCAGCAACCGGTAGCCCTGCCACAGGAAACGGGTCGTTTGTTCGGTTTTGCCCTTGTAGCGCACCGCCTTGCGGCTGCGGCGGCCCAGCGCATCGTAATGGTACTGCGCCTCGAATTCGCCCTGCGGGCCGCGGCCGTGCGCCTGCACCAGCCGGTTGTCGGCGTCGTAGCGGTAGTGCTGTTCGTACAGCCCGTTGCGCCGGCTGATCAGGTTGCCCTGCGCTCGCCCAGCAGGTTATCCTGCCAGATCGTACACCAGCCGCGCCCGGTTTGCCTGATTGGGTTCGCGGTGTTGCAGCAGGCGGCCTACTCTACAATAAACACTTGGAATATTTAATTTGCAATGGCTTCATTTTTAAAGAGCTGGAAATTAATTTTTCATAATTTTATTTTTTAATTTTAGTCAGGAACTGGCTGAATAATATTAATTCAAAAACCCATTGAATACCCTCTTATAACCGCAACCATTGCGGTTAACATTTATAAACGCCAACAAAAATTTATATAGGCACCAATTTTCTCATCATACTCAATCCTTCCCCCTGTTTTATCATCAGGGGGCACTTCAACAGATTACCCCTAGTTGCACCAAATTTACCTGCATTGACTTTTCGCTTTGAAACCAAGTTGTTCAAGCTATTTGAGCAAGTCATTCTTAGTGCCAAGCATTAAGAATTATCGCCAAAATGAAAAATCAGATACAAAAAACTCGTTTATTTCTATATCTCCAGGAATGTGTTTTATTGTATCAGCAATCTCATCATATGGCGGAGGAAGTATAAGTGAAATACCAAAATCATCATTGATAATTATTGAGCCATTATATAATTTCTGAGTTTTTGTTAATTTTATCACATCCATCACTTTCATCCCTGTGAATATAGCTCCCTTGTAGCCGCCTTGATAACGCTCATTACATCCAAGTGAAAAGATAACACCATCTTTATCAGTCGCAATGGTCAAGGTATTGTCGATTTTATATGATTTCTTTTCCTCACCATCAGGGAGAAAATAACTTTTAACCTCCACACTAAATCCAGAATAAATCTCATTAATATATGACGAGATATTTTCATTTATAACGACATTCCCTATGGAAATCCCCGATACAATCTCAGCATTAAAGTCAATCATCTTAGACACCACCATTCTTAATAACTCCATCAACGTACACAGGTGAATCTTTTATCAGATCGTAATTTTTAAATTCACCATGCCCAATTCTACCAAAAACAACATCCTCACCATTCTCAACCTTATAAACCTTCCAATAATCATTGCCATGAATATTAGGCTGACTTGCATTACCTCCGGGGTGATAATCAAGTTTATATGTCGCACCCGATTTCGTTGTTCGCACATATTGAGTATGTTGAATTGCTTCTGGTCTGCCTGCTTGAGGGTAATGCTTTGCCCAACCGCGACTAGTTAAAAACGCGTCAACATCAGCTGGCTTTTTGCCAGATAGTTTATCCACCCATCTGCGAGCGATTCTATCTTTTCTAGCAAAGCCTTTAGAAACTCCACAACTCATCAACCCCAGCGGATCCACCCACATCAGCGGGTTCGGCGCATACTGATACAGGTTCAACCCACCGCGCAGCCCTATCGGATCCTGCGTGGTGAAACGCCCCACCTCGGGTTCGTAGTAGCGGAACAGGTTGTAGTGCAGGCCGCTTTCGTCGTCCTGATATTGCCCGGCGTAGCGCAGCGGCTGCTGATATTGCGCGCCCTGCCGCTTCGCCGCGCCGG
>NZ_PYTW01000023.1:0-3165 GCF_003028435.1 Serratia sp. Nf2
TCATGGCGGCCTGCATGGACTCCGGTGGCCACCACACCCAGAAAGTTTACGAGTTTGCCAAAGAGCGCCTTGGCCGCCGAATTTGGGCGATCAAGGGCGAATCGGCGCGCGGTGGTAAACGTTCGCCGGTTTGGCCGACGAAAAAGCCAACGTCCAAGTCAAAGGCCAGTTTCAAACCTATCATCATTGGGGTGAATGCGGCCAAGGATACCATCCGCGGGCGACTGCATATCGATCCGCCTGCACCGGGTGAGCCTGCAGCCAGTTACATGCATTTTCCGGCAGACCGTGACCTGAACTATTTCAGCCAGTTGCTGGCAGAACGTTCGGTGTTGAAGGTGTCCGGCGGCCAGCGTTACCGAGTTTGGGAGCAGCTCCCAGGCAGGGCAAACGAAGCGCTGGACTGCAGGGTGTACAGCTATGCAGCCCTGTGCGGCCTGTTTTATCTCGGTTTAAAGCTGAATCTGCTGACGGACAACATCGCGATCAATCCCGATCGCCTGTTGCCGGCGCCGCCGCAGCCGGAGGAAAAACAAAACCTTCGACTGCCTGGCGTCATCATTGAAGAGCCGGAAAAACCGAAGCGCAAGCGCCTGTCACAACTTTTGCCATCATAAGGATCCCTATGTTTAACCGTAACACCAGCCTGCTGGCCGGTGCGATGACGCCTGCGCAATTGCAGGACGCATTGGCAAAGGCGCAACAGGCCTATATTGACCTCGCAGCCGGCGCGCGCGGTGTGTCGTTCTCGTACACGCAAGGTGATGGCACGCGTTCTGTTTCTTATCAACAAGCCTCAATGGCGGACCTGATGGCACTGATCCAGTTGCTGCAGGCGCAGTTGGGTATTGTTCCCCGACCACGTCGGCCAATGAGGTTTAGATTCTGATGAATGACATCAAAATTTTAGGCCCAAATGGGCAGCCGCTACCGCCGATGCGGTCAAAGGCATCCATGCTGGTGGGCGGCAGCCGTGTGCCTTACGATGCGGCGGATTCGTTTAGCGACCAGCTGGCCAACTGGCAGCCTGTGTTATGGTCACCCGACAATGAGATCAATATCTACCGTGATCGCATTGTTTCCCGTGTGCGAGATCTTGCGCGCAATGATGGTTGGGCCAGCGGCAGCATTACCCGCGTGCTGGATAACGCCGTCGGCGCCAACTTTCGTCCCATCCTCAAGCCTGACTATCGCATGTTGGCCTTGATGACCGGCAATACAGCCTTCGACGCCACCTGGGCAGATGAATATGGCAAGGTGGTTGAGGCTCATTGGCGGTCATGGGCTAATGATCCGGGCCGTTATTGCGATGTTGAGCGCAAACAAACGGTGTCTCAAATGCTGCGCCTGGGTTTTCGGCACAAGCTGCTTGATGGTGATGCGTTGGCGGTGCTGCAATACCGGCCAGACAGACTGGGGCGTGGGCGCGGCCGCTATGCCACAACAGTGCAAATCGTCGATCCGGACCGGTTGAGTAACCCGCAGCAAAACTTCGATATGCCGAACGTTCGCGGTGGCGTTGAAATTGACGGTGATGGCGCGCCAATCGCGTATCACATCCGCGAAGCACATATCGGCGATTGGTGGAGTGGCGCCAAGACGATGACGTGGCGGCGCATCCCGCGGGAAACAAGCTGGGGCCGTCCGCATGTGGTCCATGATTATGACCATGAGCGGGGCGCACAACACCGGGGAAATGGGATTTTAACGCCGGTTGTTCAGCGCCTGAAAATGCTCATCAAGTATGACCAGTCGGAGCTTGAAGCAGCGATCCTGAACGCCGTATTTGGAGCCTACATTACCTCTCCCTATGATCCGCAGATGGTTGAGGCGGCGATGGGGGAAACCTTTGACGATACTCAGATCGGTGCCTATCAAGAAGGGCGCGTTGATTTTCACAATGATCGCCGCATATCGCTGCAAAATGGCGCAAGAATGCCGATATTGTACCCCGGTGAGGATGTAAAGGCAGTTAATGCTGCCCGTCCTCACAGCAATTTTGAGGTGTTTGAAAGTGCAGCGCTGCGCAATATCGCCGCGGCAACGGGCCTGTCAACACAGCAAGTAACGCAGGACTGGTCTGATGTTAACTACAGTTCGGCACGCTCTGCGATGCTTGAGGCCTGGAAGACACTGACCCGCCGACGCGATGATTTTTCTGTGGGGTTCGCCCAGCCGATCCTGTCCGCTTTTATTGAAGAAATCCACGATACGGAAGACTTACCACTGCCCAGTGGCGCACCGCACTTTCTGGACGCCAGGGCGGCGTATTGCCGTGCTCGCTGGATGGGGCCAGGTCGTGGCTGGGTGGACCCGGTGGCGGAGAAGAAAGGCGCCATTCTGGGTATGGATGCCGGACTTTCAACGCTGGAAATGGAATCGGCGGAAAACGCCGGCGAGGACTGGGAAGAAATGCTGGATCAGCGTGCTCGTGAGATTGCCGCCTTCAAAGAGCGGGGCCTCCCGGTTCCGAGCTGGGCACAGGCTGAAATCCTGGCACCTGAAACAATTAAAGATCCGGAGGCAGAGTGAATTTACCGCACCTGGCGCAGCGACTGTTTAACACACCGCTGGCGTTGCACCCGCAAAAGGCCGAAGTGGTCATGGCCGCGATGATGGACCGGTTCGGGATAACCCGTATCAACACGCTGGCATCTGACTGGCTGGGGGATGATGAAAGTTTTACCCGAAAGGCACGTAAACAGGATGCCGGCTATGACGTGGTCGGCGGTATCGCGGTGATACCCGTGCAGGGGACATTGGTTCAGAAGTTGGGCAGTCTGCGACCCTACAGCGGTATGACGGGCTACGACGGGATCAGGCAGTCGTTCCTGACCGCGATCAGTGACCCCGAAGTAAGCGGCATCTGCCTCGATATCGACTCTCCCGGCGGTGAGGTAGCCGGCTGTTTCGATCTGGTGGATGAAATTTATCACGCCCGCGGTTCAAAACCGATCCACGCCATCCTTACCGAAAATGCGTATTCCGCCGCGTATGCCATCGCCAGCGCGGCAGATCGCATTCATGTACCGCGCACTGGTGGTGTCGGTTCGGTCGGGGTGATCGTCATTCATTGTGACTGGTCACAGCGAATTAAAGAAGACGGCCTGGCGGTCACCATCATCACCTACGGTGACCGCAAAGCCGAGAGCAACCCCTACGTCA
>NZ_PYTW01000024.1:0-3165 GCF_003028435.1 Serratia sp. Nf2
TCATGGCGGCCTGCATGGACTCCGGTGGCCACCACACCCAGAAAGTTTACGAGTTTGCCAAAGAGCGCCTTGGCCGCCGAATTTGGGCGATCAAGGGCGAATCGGCGCGCGGTGGTAAACGTTCGCCAGTTTGGCCCACGAAAAAGCCAACGTCCAAGTCAAAGGCCAGTTTTAAACCAATCATCATTGGGGTGAATGCGGCCAAGGATACCATCCGCGGGCGACTGCATATCGATCCGCCTGCACCGGGTGAGCCAGCAGCCAGTTACATGCATTTTCCGGCAGACCGTGACCTGAACTACTTCAGCCAGTTGCTTGCAGAACGTTCGGTGTTGAAGGTGTCCGGCGGCCAGCGTTACCGAGTTTGGGAGCAGCTTCCAGGCAGGGCAAACGAAGCGCTGGACTGCAGGGTGTACAGCTATGCAGCCCTGTGCGGCCTGTTTTATCTCGGTTTAAAGCTGAATCTGCTGGCGGACAACATCGCGGTCAATCCCGATCGCCTGTTGCCGGCGCCGCCGCAGCCGGAGGAAAAACAAAACCTTCGACTGCCTGGCGTCATCATTGAAGAGCCGGAAAAACCGAAGCGCAAGCGCCTGTCACAACTTTTGCCATCATAAGGATCCCTATGTTCAACCGTAACACCAGCCTGTTGGCCGGTGCGATGACGCCTGCGCAATTGCAGGACGCATTGGCAAAGGCGCAACAGGCCTATATTGACCTCGCAGCCGGCGCGCGCGGTGTGTCGTTCTCGTACACGCAAGGTGATGGCACGCGCTCTGTCTCATATCAACAAGCCTCAATGGCGGACCTGATGGCACTGATCCAGTTGCTGCAGGCGCAGTTGGGTATTGTTCCCCGCCCACGTCGGCCAATGAGGTTTAGATTCTGATGAATGACATCAAAATTTTAGGCCCGAATGGGCAGCCGCTACCGCCGATGCGGTCAAAGGCATCCATGCTGGTGGGCGGCAGCCGTGTGCCTTACGATGCGGCGGATTCGTTTAGCGATCAGTTGGCCAACTGGCAGCCTGCGTTATGGTCACCCGACAATGAGATCAATATCTACCGTGATCGCATTGTTTCCCGTGTGCGAGATCTTGCGCGCAATGATGGTTGGGCCAGCGGCAGCATTACCCGCGTGCTGGATAATGCCGTCGGCGCCAACTTTCGCCCCATCCTCAAGCCTGACTATCGCATGTTGGCATTGATGACCGGCAATACAGCCTTCGACGCCACCTGGGCAGATGAATACGGAAAGGTGGTTGAGGCTCATTGGCGGTCATGGGCCAATGATCCGGGACGTTATTGCGATGTTGAACGCAAACAAACGGTGTCTCAAATGCTGCGCCTGGGTTTTCGGCACAAGCTGCTCGATGGTGATGCGTTGGCGGTGCTGCAATACCGGCCCGACAGGCTGGGGCGTGGGCGCGGCCGCTATGCCACAACGGTGCAAATCGTCGATCCGGACCGGTTGAGTAACCCGCAGCAAAATTTCGATATGCCGAATGTTCGCGGTGGTGTTGAAATTGACGGTGATGGCGCGCCAATCGCGTATCACATCCGCGAAGCACATATCGGCGATTGGTGGAGTGGCGCCAAGACGATGACGTGGCGGCGCATCCCGCGGGAAACAAGCTGGGGGCGTCCGCATGTGGTCCATGATTATGACCATGAGCGGGGCGCACAACACCGGGGGAATGGGATTTTAACGCCGGTTGTTCAGCGGCTGAAAATGCTCATCAAGTATGACCAGTCGGAGCTTGAGGCAGCGATCCTGAACGCCGTATTTGGAGCCTACATTACCTCTCCCTATGATCCGCAGATGGTTGAGGCGGCGATGGGGGAAACCTTTGACGATACTCAGATCGGTGCTTATCAAGAAGGGCGCGTTGATTTTCACAATGATCGCCGTATATCGCTGCAAAATGGCGCGAGAATGCCGATATTGTACCCTGGTGAGGATGTAAAGGCAGTTAATGCTGCCCGTCCTCACAGCAATTTTGAAGTTTTTGAAAGCGCAGCGCTGCGCAATATCGCTGCGGCAACGGGCCTGTCAACACAGCAGGTCACGCAAGATTGGTCAGATGTTAACTACAGCTCGGCACGCTCTGCGATGCTGGAGGCGTGGAAGACACTGACCCGCCGGCGCGATGATTTTTCTGTGGGGTTCGCCCAGCCGATCCTGTCCGCTTTTATTGAAGAAATCCACGATACGGAAGACTTACCGCTGCCCAACGGTGCGCCGCACTTTCTGGACGCCAGGGCGGCGTATTGCCGTGCTCGCTGGATGGGGCCAGGTCGTGGCTGGGTGGACCCGGTGGCGGAGAAGAAAGGCGCCATTCTGGGTATGGATGCCGGGCTTTCAACGCTTGAAATGGAATCGGCAGAAAACGCCGGCGAGGACTGGGAAGAAATGCTGGATCAGCGTGCGCGCGAGATTGCCGCCTTCAAAGAGCGGGGGCTCCCGGTTCCGAGCTGGGCACAGGCTGAAATCCTGGCACCTGAAACAATTAAAGATCCGGAGGCAGAGTGAATTTACCGCACCTGGCGCAGCGACTATTTAACACACCGCTGGCGCTGCACCCGCAAAAGGCCGAAGTGGTCATGGCCGCGATGATGGACCGGTTCGGGATAACCCGCATCAACACGCTGGCATCTGACTGGCTGGGGGATGATGAAAGTTTTACCCGAAAGGCACGTAAACAGGACGCCGGCTATGACGTGGTTGGCGGTATAGCGGTGATCCCCGTGCAGGGGACATTGGTTCAGAAGTTGGGCAGTCTGCGGCCCTACAGCGGTATGACGGGCTACGACGGGATCAGGCAGTCGTTCCTGACGGCGGTCAGTGACCCCGAAGTGAGCGGCATCAGCCTCGATATCGATTCTCCCGGCGGTGAGGTAGCCGGCTGTTTCGATCTGGTGGATGAAATTTATCACGCCCGCGGCTCAAAACCGATCCACGCCATCCTTACCGAAAATGCGTATTCCGCCGCGTATGCCATCGCCAGCGCGGCAGATCGCATTCATGTACCGCGCACCGGTGGTGTCGGTTCGGTCGGGGTGATCGTCATTCATTGTGACTGGTCACAGCGAATTAAAGAAGACGGCCTGGCGGTCACCATCATCACCTACGGTGACCGCAAAGCCGAGAGCAACCCCTACGTCA
>NZ_PYTW01000025.1:0-2979 GCF_003028435.1 Serratia sp. Nf2
GACGCCTGCGCTTCTATCAAAAAAAATAGAGTATTATATGCAAGAATACTCAGTACTGGATGCGTCAGTTTTACAGAAAAAAATTAATGAAACTATTGCAACGGCTATATTAAAGTAATTGGGGGTAAGTTTGATTATAATGGATTTGACTGCAACGCAGCCTACTAAAGATGCCCGGTTTCATGGCGGTTCTGAATATGCAAAAGAGATTTTTTTCAGATCGATTGAATCTGGGTATGTCAACTTTCAATGCGTTTATAACAAGAACTACGAGCTCGATGAGGCTATTGTTAGTGCTTGTGTCAAAAATGATATACTGCTTTATCCAGTGGAAAATAATGAAGGTTTGTATAAATACATTGAAGCTGTTGAGCCACGGGTTTTTTATTCTGCCATGCCTTATCAGTTGCATGAGTTGCCTACTGCACATACTCATTTCATAATGACAGTCCACGGTTTAAGGGAGATTGAGTGCCCATATGATAATGTTCAGTGGGCATATACGGCGGGGGTTGTTAGTAGGCTAAAATTGTTTATTAAGGCTTTCGTTTTAAAGGATTACACAATAAAAAAATACATTTCTATTTTTGAACGATTGCTAACTAAAAAAAATATAACAGTGATTACGGTTTCTGAGCATACAAAATACTCGATTCTTTCCAATTTTAGCAAGTTTGAACCAAGTAATATCCATGTGTTTCCCGCACCATGTCCATTCGGAAATGACGAACCAGTGTTATCTCCAGAGTTGATGTCTATGCAGTTGAAGGGAAGGGGCTTTTTCTTGCTAGTCAGTGCTAATCGATGGATGAAAAACAATCACCGTGCCTTGCTCGCACTATCTAATTTTTATGATAAAAACCCAGAATGTGAAATCATAACGATAGTGACTGGTGCAAAAAAACCACCTAATTTCTTGAAGGGAAATAATAGATTTAAATTTTTGGATTATATAGATACTTCATCATTGAATTGGCTCTATAAAAATGCATATAGTTTTATCTATCCGAGTCTTAATGAGGGTTATGGTTACCCTCCTTTACAAGCGATGCACTATGGCACGCCTGTTTTGGCCTCGTCTGTCTCAAGTATTCCTGAGGTGTGCAAAGACAATGTTATTTATTTTGATCCCAGAAATCCTCGTGAGATCGAAAACCGTATTTTTCAACTTTACTTGGATTCCGAGCGTTACGAGAGTTTAAGGAAAAAAGGATTGCAACATAGCATGCATGTGCAGGGTGAACAAGAGTTGAAGATGAATGCATTGATTTCAATGATATTTAATAAGACTTATAGCAATGGCTCGTAAGGTGTCAGTGCTTCTTTCTCTCCTTAAATATCAAATTTTCAGAAATTTGATTAGTACGTGTTTTATCTCAGCTGCACGTAGAGAGCGATGAAATGAATGATGACGTAAAAAAAAGCACGATTACTGGCCTGCTTTGGAGTGCGGCAGAACGTTTTTCTGTTCAAGGATTTCAATTTGTAATAAGTATTATTCTTGCGAGAATTATATCACCTGCGGAATTTGGGATTGTTGGAATAATTTTAGTTTTTGTTCTTATATCTGATATCATAATAAATAGTGGTTTTTCACAGGCGCTAATCCAAAAGAAAGATAGGGATAATATTGATCTTTCAACAGTGTTCTATTTTAATGTGATTATAGGTGTCGTTTTATACGGTGTGCTATTTTTTTTGTCGCCTACCATAGCTAGCTATTACGAGAAGCCAGAGCTTGAACATGTGCTAAAGATGATATCTATAGTAATCATGATTAAGCCATTATATCTGGTTCATATGACTTTGCTATCAATAAGGTTGGATTTTAAGTTACGAACTAAAATAAATTTCATTAGCGCTTTCCTGAGTGGCGGTATCGCAGTTTTTTTAGCAAGTAAAGGTTTTAGTGTTTATGCACTCGTCTGGCAACAAATAGCCAACAATTTTCTCATTGTCTTGCTGTCTTTTTTTCTTATTAAATGGATTCCTGGGTTGGTTTTTTCATTCAGTTCACTTGCAAGTCTCTTTAGTTTTGGTTCCAAGTTGTTGATAGCAGGTCTTGTTAGGAGCGTTGTTGATAATGGATATGCTATATTGATAGGGAAATACTTGTCGATTAAAGATGTAGGGCTATATACTCAAGGGAGAAATATACCCGATCTTATATCAATGAATTTATTCACTATATTGCAAAATGTTTTCTTTCCTGTTATGTCGAATCTACAGAATGATCGTGAGTCATTACTTAAATTTTATCATCGTGGAGTTGAAGGCGTTGCTTTTCTAATTGTTCCCGTGATGATTGGCTTGATGATGATATCGGAGCCATTCGTAAGATATTTTCTTTCGGAGCAGTGGATGGGCGCCATCGTTGTAATGCAGTGGGTTGCATTATCACGATTAATTATTCCAATTAGTGCACTGAACTGCAGTTTGATAAATTCTATAGGACGTTCGGACGCTTATTTAAAGGTTGATTTAGCTAAACTACCTATTACCGTTGCCGCGCTATTAGTTACTGTTCCTTTCGGATTGAAGGTTGTTGTTATTGGTAATGCTTTAGTCTCCTTTATTTGTTTTTTTATAAACGCTTATTATCCTGGGAAGTGGTTTGGTTATGGTGCAATTAAACAAATAAAAACCATGTTTCCTATTCTGATTAGTGCTTTGATAATGGCAGCCTCTATATATTTTATCCATTTTGAAAATGGACTGTTAGAGATTTTTGTTAAAATTACCGTGGGTGTAATTGTTTATTATATATCTGCGCTAATCTTGAAGGTTAAAATTTGTCAAGAAATTAATCATGTTTTTTTAAAAGCTGTCTTCAAAAGATAAAAAAATTTTTTTCCGTTAATTGATGGCTGGTTTTTATTATAGGAGATTGTAGCGTGAAGAATGTTGTTTTCGTGATGCCATATTTAGGATTGACGGGAGCAGAGCGAGTTGTATTTAACCTGTTAAATAATCTTAGTA
>NZ_PYTW01000026.1:0-2119 GCF_003028435.1 Serratia sp. Nf2
GCGGTTGCCAACTTCATTCGCAGGCAGAGAATACATGATTAACCAAAATATTCGCTTTTTGATTGACAGCGGATATGATGTCGAAATTGCACATTTTGATCGGGCTGTAGGAAAAAATGCGGACATAAAATATTTTGAAATGATACGCCCAGGATTTTGCGAAATATTATTTAATAGTCTTTTTAGATGGAATTTGTCGTTCCAAGAGAGATTGTTTTACTCTTCTAAAGCGAAGAAAATGATTT
Source organism: Serratia sp. Nf2 (assembly GCF_003028435.1). Taxonomy (NCBI): domain Bacteria; kingdom Pseudomonadati; phylum Pseudomonadota; class Gammaproteobacteria; order Enterobacterales; family Yersiniaceae; genus Serratia; species Serratia sp. Nf2. The sequence continues at coordinate 246 of NZ_PYTW01000026.1, forward strand.
CAAAGCGTATTGAAGAGAATGAATATGATTTGCTCCTGGTCGATATGGTCCGAATGGCGTACTTGGTTGAAAATATTCCTGCGAAAAAAATTCTTGAGTATGATGATTTGCTTAGTCTTCGATATAAACGGATGGCAAATAAATTTTCTGACAATATAAATTTACTAGGTACATACTCTGAAAAATATCCTGCTATTTTGTCTTCGCTCATCAAGCCCTTCAGAAAAATAGTCCTCAATATGGAAAGTGGGTTAATTGGCAGGCGAGAGAAGTTACTGTCACGTAAGTTTGATAAGCTTTCTTTTACATCGCCGCTGGAGGCTTCTGCATTTAAACGTGAAACAGGGGTTAAAAGTGTTTTTTTTAACCCTCCAAGTGTACCTAAAACTGAAATTTCAGACAAAGTTATAGATGAGAGTAATTACTATATTTTTATTGGGAATCTAAAAGCAAATCATAACCTAGCATGTTTAAGGGAGATTTCTAAAGTATTTGCAGCAGATGCTCTGGCTTATATAGATGTGAAAATATTTGTGTATGGTGATTATGATAATCGGGCACAGGAAATTTGTGCTGGAAATAGTAAGGTTGTTTTAAAGGGAATAGTTGAAGATATAAGTACAGCTCTGCGCGATGCTGCTTGTTTAGTGGCGCCAATACCATTCGGTTCAGGAATAAAAGTTAAAGTCATAGAGGCCATGAGTTATGGCTTGACTGTTCTAACAAACGACATCGGTGTTGAAGGTATAGGTGCTACAGCGAATATAGACTATATTGCATGCAATAGTTTAGAAGAATTTACTTCTAAAATTATTGAAATGAAAGGTGCGGACGAGGAGTTGAAAACTATCGGTATGAATGGACATTCCTACGTAATGGAGCACTTTTCAGAGGAAAAGGTTAAGGGAGTTTTCCTTAGGAATCTCGAAAGCATTTAAGTTTTTACTGTGTGCTATTGTTCAAGTAATTTTATCTGGCATTTATATGAAAAACATACTTATTGTGAATGAAGTTTGCTCTGATAATATTGGTGACCATGCTATAAATGAAGGCGTAAGAAAAACTCTCCACGAGCTTTCGCGATGTTCTGTAAGTGTGGGCTTTGATGCGGAAAAGAAGCACGTTAATCCTAAGCCACTACAAGAAAAAAACAAATCAGGATTGATTAGTCGAGTTCGGCATTATTTTCTTTGGAGAAATCAACCAGTAAAGTACTTTCGTTGGTATATTAATAATATAAGAAGAATAAAAAAAACTCTTTCAGATAATTATGAGAGAGTAATCATAGGCGGAGGGCAATTAGTTCAGTCGGGAGGTACGTTCCCTATTGCAATGTATCTGTGGGTAAGAATTGCGGAGAAAAATAATATCCCAGTGTATATCGTTGGTGTGGGCTGTGCTGAGAAGTTTTCTAAACTTGATATATGGTTGTATAAGAAAGCGTTTGCTAAGTCACACGCGATTTTTGTTCGTGAGAAAAAATCAATAGAAAAATTAGAGGTTTTCTTCGCTGTTAAACCCAATTATATACCCGACTTGGCTTATGCATTATATGAAGTTAAAAGTAGTCAAGATTTGGCACAGAAAAACTATGTCATAGTGGGTGCAACGGCATTTTATGTCCATAAGAAAAATATTACTGAAACTGGGTGTGCTAAAGAAGAAAGTTTTGAGCGCTATGTAAAGTATTGGGAGGGCATTATTGATAAGGAGGTCCAGGCAGGAAATCGCGTGGTTCTTGTATCTACAACTGTAGAGGATGCTGAACTAAATAAATATCTCTATCACCACGTTGATTACAATAATAAAAACAGTTGCATCGAACTTGTTGAGACAGTCCCTGAGTTGAGTGTTTATCTTGACTATCTTAAGGG
>NZ_PYTW01000027.1:0-2013 GCF_003028435.1 Serratia sp. Nf2
TCTGCTCCGCCGGTGGCAGGCTCGAGCATTACGCCGCTGGCATCAATGCCGGGTAGAGAAACATCCAGTGTCAGGGTCGTGCCGGCATCCGCATTGCCGTCAATACCGCCCCCTGTCGGGTCGTCGATAATGTCGGGCAGTATTGCAGTGAGCTTGCCGACACCTTTCCCATTTGCCCCGATCGTTACGCTCTCCTCAAGCCGGTAGAGATAACCATCACCACGGCGCAACACGGCACCTTTGTTGACAGGAGCGCCCGCAGTTCCGCTAAATTCATAAGACGGTGTGGATGCCGGATTGGCCGGGTTTTGGTAGACACTTTTAAGGCCAGCCCATCCAGATAGCCATTCATCAGTGGCATTAAATGGGGTGGACTGCAGCGCGATATAATCCAGGTACCCGTAATGTAAATGGGCGAGCCCGGCGTCAGCATCCGCCAAAACACGCATGTTGGAATAGCGCAACAGCGCACCGGTCTTTCTCAGTTCAGCCTGAAGCTGTGTGCGACTTTTCTCACGCAATTCGGTGAGTGTCGGCCGATTGAAAGGCATAATTTATTGCTCCCAAACCCAAAAAAATCGCATGTCCGTGCCGTCACCGTTACCCGGACGCTGATAGCGAATGACCATATTTAGCCGGCGGGGATAAACGATCTGGGTTGCTATCGTGAACGACGACACAACACCATCAGAGATCAGCCACTGCAATGCCTCGCGGGCATAGCCTTCCGCTTTTTGAGCAACGTCCTGGGTCAATTTCTGACGACGCAACAACCACAGCCGGGAGCCGATGTTATGCTCCTCCCCCATATCCCCCCACCAGCCGCGGCGGTCTTCTCCGTCAATATCATCGTCATCACGGGCGACGCGATCGGTGAACAGACTGATAATCATCGCTGTCCGCAGGTCATCGCCATTGATCAAATCGCCGCGTCCCTCACGCCACTCAGCCACCAGCCGTTCAATGTCCCAAAAAGAGCTAATATCACTCATTCGACGATCTCCCCCGGTTTCTCGCTGGTTTTCTCATCGTTGCCGCTCTGGACATTTTTCACGATATGATCGTGATCGTTATGGGCATCGCGTAAGGCTTTCAGCGTGGCGCCATTGCTGTCGCAGTTGTCGATCACGTCGCCGGTCACTTCCAAACGTGGCGTTTCAAGCCTGATTTTCTCGGTGGCCGCAACGGTAACCGTGGTCGCATTGGCCACTGTTACCGGCTTCCCTTTCGCTTCTACCTCAATGCCGTTTTCCGTGAGTTTTACGAACATCCCCCACTGGTTATAAATCAGCGTTTCGCCGCTTTTTAAACCCGATTGCCGGTATTGCTGATTGTTGCTGGCCACGATCACGGCACTGGAACGATCGCCGCCCAGATACGCCAGGACCACATCCGTGCCAACCGGCAGACCTGACGAAAACCCAAACTCCGCCATCCTCGGGGTGTCGCCTTTCACCTCCAGCGGCGTCTGATACTGTAGTTTTTGAATGCCTCCAGCATCGCCGTACCCGGTGATCTTGCCCAGGCCAATCATCATGGCCACCCGGCGCCCAAGCTGCCTCAACATGCCGTCATTCATCGATTTAGCTCCTGCACCTGGCTATAGAATTGATAGGGTTGAACGGCAAATGCTTCTTTCGGCATCATGATGAGATTGGCCCGCGTGCCCCGCTCGTCACGGGTAAAGGTGACCTCCGCCAGAAGCCACTGCACGTTATTGAGCCCAAAAACAGGAATATTGATGGGGATCAGCGTATTCGGCTCCCACAGTTTTCCGGCCTTGTCTCGCCAGCTATCGATCTCCACCTGCAGGCGTCGTGAACGGCCATATCGCCGGTTCATCTCCCAGTCGATGCAGTTTTGCGCCTGACCGTGAGAGTTCATCGTGCTCTCAACGATGACAATCCGATTGCGGTAGCGCATTTTGGCGACTTCCGGGTCCTGAGCGCGCGCCAGGGTAACTGCGGAATAGCCGCTATCCGGGGACAACTCCATCGCCGGCGTCATCGACAT
>NZ_PYTW01000028.1:0-1926 GCF_003028435.1 Serratia sp. Nf2
GCTTGCCAACGCCATCCGCGCACTCAGCATGGACGCCGTACAAAAAGCAAATTCCGGCCACCCGGGGGCCCCTATGGGCATGGCGGACATCGCCGAAGTCCTGTGGCGTGACTACCTCAACCACAACCCGACTAACCCGCACTGGGCTGACCGCGACCGTTTCGTGCTCTCCAACGGCCACGGCTCCATGTTGATTTACAGCCTCCTGCACCTCACCGGCTACGACCTGCCGATGCGCGAGCTGGAAAACTTCCGTCAGCTGCACTCCAAAACCCCAGGGCACCCGGAGTACGGCTACACCCCGGGCGTTGAAACCACCACCGGCCCGCTGGGCCAGGGTATCGCCAACGCCGTCGGCTTCGCCATCGCCGAACGCACCCTGGCGGCGCAGTTCAACCGCCCTGGCCACGACATCGTTGACCACCACACCTACGCCTTCATGGGCGACGGCTGCATGATGGAAGGCATCTCGCACGAAGTCTGCTCCCTGGCCGGTACCCTCAAGCTCGGCAAGCTGACCGCTTTCTACGATGACAACGGCATCTCCATCGACGGCCACGTCGACGGCTGGTTCACCGACGACACCGCCCTGCGCTTCGAAGCCTACGGCTGGCACGTGGTGCGCAACGTCGACGGCCACAATCCGGACGCCATCAAGGCCGCGATTGAAGCAGCCCGCAAGGTGACCGACAAGCCGTCGCTGCTGATGTGCAAGACCGTTATCGGCTTCGGTTCGCCGAACAAGGCCGGCACCCATGACGTGCACGGCGCCGCGCTGGGCGCAGCCGAAGTGGCCGCCACCCGCGAAGCGCTGGGCTGGAAATACGCCGCCTTTGAAATCCCGCAGGACATCTACGCCCAATGGGACGCCAAGGAAGCCGGTCAGGCCAAAGAAGCGGCCTGGAACGACAAATTCGCCGCCTACGCCAAGGCCTTCCCGGAGCAGGCTGCCGAGTTCAAGCGCCGCATGAACGGCGAGCTGCCGGCCGACTGGAAAGCCGACGCCAAGGCGTTCGTGGAAAAACTGCAGGCCAACCCGGCCAACATCGCCAGCCGCAAGGCGTCGCAGAACGCGCTGGAAGCGTTCGGCAAGGTGCTGCCGGAGTTCCTGGGCGGCTCCGCCGACCTGGCGCCGAGCAACCTGACCATGTGGTCCGGCTCGAAAGCGCTGAACGTTGACCCGGCGGGCAACTACATTCATTACGGCGTGCGCGAGTTCGGCATGACCGCCATCACCAACGGCATCGCGCTGCACGGCGGCTTCCTGCCGTACTCGGCGACCTTCCTGATGTTCGTGGAATACGCCCGCAACGCGGTGCGCATGGCGGCGCTGATGAAGCTGCGCAACGTGTTCGTCTACACCCACGACTCCATCGGTCTGGGCGAAGACGGCCCGACCCACCAGCCGGTGGAGCAGTTGGCGAGCCTGCGCGTGACCCCGAACATGAGCACCTGGCGCCCGTGTGACCAGGTGGAATCGGCGGTGGCGTGGCAGTACGGCATCGAGCGCAACGACGGCCCGACCACGCTGGTGTTCTCGCGCCAGAACCTGACCCAGCAGCCGCGCACCGCAGAGCAGCTGGCGAACGTGTACCGCGGCGGCTACGTGCTGAAAGACTGCGCGGGCACGCCGGACGTCATCCTGATTGCCACCGGCTCCGAAGTGGGCATCACGGTGGAAGCGGCGGACAAGCTGACCGCGGCGGGCCGCCAGGTGCGCGTGGTGTCGATGCCGTCGACCGACGCATTCGACAAGCAGGATGCGGCATACCGCGAGTCGGTGCTGCCGGCGGCAGTGACGGCGCGCGTGGCGGTGGAAGCGGGTATCGCGGACTACTGGTACAAGTACGTGGGCCTGAACGGCGCCATCGTGGGCATGACCACCTTCGGTGAGTCGGCGCCGGCGGAGCAGCTGTTCGCCGAGTT